>CP119315.1:0-2500 GCA_029202845.1 Candidatus Sphingomonas colombiensis
GCGGGGACAGGATTTGAACCTGTGACCTTCAGGTTATGAGCCTGACGAGCTACCGGGCTGCTCCACCCCGCGCCACCGATAGCGATCCTTGTGAGGATCGCCTGAGCCGTTGAAATGCGAATACCTCCGACGATCGGATTTCATCGCACTGACGTGCTGATGAACTCCCTCGCGCGGAGGCTCGACGCGCCCTCGCGGGCAGAAACTGTGAATGGGTTCATCCGTATATTATCGTGCTCACCAGCTGCAATGCCTGGCGACGACCTACTCTTCCATCGCTTAAGCGATAGTACCATCGGCGCAGTCGGGTTTCACGTCCGAGTTCGAGATGGGATCGGGTGGGACACCGACGCTATGGCCACCAGGCAATGAAGCGGGTGAGCGACGAGAATATACGGGTTCAAAATCGATGCGTGCACTTTACGTGTATAATATTCTGGCGTCGACTTGGATCATCCGACCAAGTGACAGCAGGTGTTACCCAGAGCTGTCATTGATGGTGGGACTCTCAAGCGCGAATAGGACAATTAGTATCGGTTAGCTCCATGCGTTACCGCACTTCCACATCCGATCTATCAAGGTCGTGGTCTCCGACCGTCCTAAGAAATCTTATCTCGAGGGAGGCTTCCCGCTTAGATGCTTTCAGCGGTTATCCCGTCCGTACATAGCTACCCTGCTGCGCCGTTGGCACGACGACAGGTACACCAGAGGTACGTTCAACCCGGTCCTCTCGTACTAGGGTCAACTCCTCTCAAATTTCGACGCCCACGGCAGATAGGGACCAAACTGTCTCGCGACGTTCTGAACCCAGCTCACGTACCACTTTAATTGGCGAACAGCCAAACCCTTGGGACCTGCTCCAGCCCCAGGATGTGATGAGCCGACATCGAGGTGCCAAACAACCCCGTCGATATGAGCTCTTGGGGGTTATCAGCCTGTTATCCCCGGCGTACCTTTTATCCGTTGAGCGATGGCCCTTCCACGAGGGACCACCGGATCACTATGACCGACTTTCGTCTCTGCTCGACTTGTCAGTCTCGCAGTCAGGCGGGCTTATGCCATTGCACTCTAACAGTCGGTTTCCAACCGACCTGAGCCCACCATCGCGCGCCTCCGTTACTCTTTAGGAGGCGACCGCCCCAGTCAAACTACCCGCCACAGAGGGTCCCTGATCCCGCTTCAGGGATCGAGGTTAGACATCAGAAAACAACAGGGTGGTATTTCACCTATGGCTCCACATCAGCTGGCGCCAATGCTTCAAAGCCTCCCACCTATGCTACACAGTTCTTTCCTAATGCCACTCTGAAGCTGCAGTAAAGGTGCACGGGGTCTTTCCGTCTAACCGCGGGTACTCCGCATCTTCACGGAGAATTCAATTTCGCTGAGCATGTCCTGGAGACAGTGGGGAAGTCGTTACGCCATTCGTGCAGGTCGGAACTTACCCGACAAGGAATTTCGCTACCTTAGGACCGTTATAGTTACGGCCGCCGTTTACCTGGGCTTCATTTCAGAGCTTGCACCCCTCCACTTAACCTTCAGGCACCGGGCAGGCGTCAGGCCCTATACGTCGTCTTGAAGCCGACTTAGCAGAGCCCTGTGTTTTTGCTAAACAGTCGCTACCCCCTGGCCTGTGCCCCCCGACAGAGCTTGCGCTTAGCCGGGGCCTCCTTCTTCCGAAGGTACGGAGGCAATTTGCCGAGTTCCTTCAGGACACTTCTCTCAAGCGCCTTGGTATACTCTACCTGACCACCTGTGTCGGTTTCGGGTACGGTCTATACGGTGGGGCTATTTCCCGGGACAGTTTCGAAGCACGTCCAATCCGATAAGGACGTACAACACACACCATCCGTCACACACCACCAGGCCCACGAATATTAACGTGGTTCCCATCGACTACCCCCTTCGGGCTCGTCTTAGGGGCCGGCTCACCCTGCGCGGATTAGCCTTGCGCAGGAACCCTTGGTCTTTCGGCGAGAGGGCATCTCACCCTCTTTATCGCTACTCATGTCTGCATTCGCACTTCCGATACCTCCACGACCCATTACCAGATCGCTTCACAGGCTTACGGAACGCTCCGCTACCGCGTGTCTTGCGACACACCCTAAGCTTCGGTGCACGTCTTGAGCCCCGTTACATCTTCGCCGCAGGAACCCTTATTTAGACCAGTGAGCTGTTACGCTTTCTTTAAAGGATGGCTGCTTCTAAGCCAACCTCCTGGTTGTTTTGGGATTCCCACATGCTTTCCCACTTAGACGTGACTTGGGGACCTTAGCTGTAGGTCAGGGCTGTTTCCCTTTTGACGACGGACCTTAGCACCCGCCGTCTGTCTCCCGGATATCACTCCTAGGTATTCGGAGTTTGGTTAGAATTGGTAGATCTCGCGACCCCCGCATCCATCCAGTGCTCTACCCCCTAGGGTGTCCATCCGAGGCACTACCTCAATAGTTTTCGCGGAGAACCAGCTATTTCCCGGCTTGATTGGCCTTTCACCCCTAAACAC